>DASXKV010000049.1 GCA_036496605.1 Gemmatimonadaceae bacterium
GCCCTCTTCGCCGCGCCCTCTTCGCCGCGCCCTCTTCGCCGCGCCCTCTTCGCCGCGCCCTCTTCGCCGCGCCCTCTTCGCCGCGCCCTCTTCGACGCGCCCTCTTCGACGCGCCCTCTTCGACGCGCCCTCTTCGACGCGCCCTCTTCGACGCGCCCTCTTCGACGCGCCCTTCTCGAGTAAGACCGGTGGCTACAACTCCTGCCGTTCGAAGATCCGCACGGCGCTCCCTGTCCCTACCACAATTGCGGCGACAGCCGTCGCCACCGGCCAACCTAACGACAATGCGTGGCCAATCAGTGCATCACGCATCGCCGGGACGAGCCCGAAGAAGCTGAAGCGCGCGGCCGGCGCCCAGTTCGAGAGCAGCAGCGCGAAGAAGTAGAAGCCGAGTCCCGCACCCGCCGCCGCACCACGCGACTTGAATGCGGCCGAGAAGAGTGTCATCACGACGACGAGAATCGCGGCGTAGAGAAGCCATAGTGCTACCATCGTCAAAACTGGCGCGATCGTCACGCCCGTGAAGATCACCGATGTCACGCCGACGCACGCGGCCGTGCCTAACGCGGTGGCCGTTACGAGGAGGAGGAATTGCGAGAGAATCTTCGTCACGACGAACGTGCCGCGCGAGAGCGGCTTCGTCAGCACGAAAGTCGCCGTGCCCGAGGAGCGCTCGCCGGAAACGACCCCAGCTCCCGCGATGATGATGGCGATGAGTATGAACTGATCGAGGTTCTTGATGAACTGCGCGAAAGCGTCGAGCGCGGTCGGCGGTGGAAGCTGGACCACCATGCCACGCTGCGCCGCGGTCATCGATTTCACCAGTGCTGGCGTGATCGCGGCGATAATCGGGCTGGTCACGCCGAGGAACAAGAGCATCCCAGGAATCACCCACAGCCGCCACGTCCGGCGGATCTCCGTCAACTCCTTGCGCAGGAAAGGGGCAAAGCCAGTCATTGATCGCCACCTTCCACAAGCTCGACGAATACGTCTTCGAGGCTCGTCTCGTCGATTTCGAACCGGCGGAGCGCCACGCCGGTCGCGGCGATTGCCGCGGGAATCTCTCGTTGTGCGGCCCCGAGATCCGACACGGTCATGCGCAGCGATCGCTCTCGAGTGTCGAGCGTTTTGAGCCATGCTTTATCCGCCAGGGCGCGCGCGACCAGGTTGGCATCGCCATCGCCCTCCAGCTCCACGACGAGCTGTTTGGCGCTCGCACGCGACGTCAGCTCGGCGATGCCGGCGCTCGCCACGACGCGACCACGTTCGAGAATCGCCACCGCGTCGCACACGCGCTCCACATCCGCGAGGATGTGGCTCGAGAAGAAGACCGTCGTACGACCGCACAACGATGCGACCATTTCGAGCACTTCCTTCCGGCCGATCGGGTCGAGCGCGCTCGTCGGCTCGTCGAGCATGAGCACGCTCGGCCCGTTGATCAGCGCTTGAGCGAGGCCAAGACGCTGCTTCATTCCGCGCGAGAAGCCGCCGACGCGCGTATTCACGGAGGCAAGGCCTGCCATCTCCAACAAAGCATCCGCGCGAGCGTGGACGGTCGCGGAGTCGAGCCCGAAGAGTCGGCCCGCGAGCTCCAGAGATTCTCGCGCGGTCATCCATGGATAGAAGCCGGGGACATCCGGGAGGAAGCCGATCCGCTGACGCACCGCCTCGCTCGCGCGCGTGACGTCATGCCCGAGTACCTGGGCAGTGCCCGCAGTAGGCCGGGCGAGTCCCGCAAGGATACGCAGCGCCGTGGTCTTGCCGGCCCCGTTGCGGCCGAGAAAGCCGAACACGACGCCCGGCGGGACGACGAGACTGACATGATCCAGCGCGATCGTCGAGCCGAACGATTTGGTGAGGTCACGGAGCTCGATCGCGGGCGCATTGCCGGCAGCGTCGGTCACTTGGATCGTGTGTTGCTCGTTAGGCCGACGCGTGATTCACTGCCACCGGTCGCGGGGCCCATACAGCGTATCGACGGCTCGCCGCACTGCTTCTTCGCCGGCGGCCTTCGCTCCCGAGGCCGGCACCTCCACGGTCGAGGGCGGTCGTCCGGCGGCGAGGTAAGCGATCGCTCCCGGCAGGTTCCCCAAAGCGATGACGAGCGCCCACACCCATTTCCTGCCACCGCGCACCGCGTCGCGTCTCGCGAGGTCCACGAGCGCGTACACCTGCGTCGCGACCTGTACGATTGTCAGCACGAGCAAGATGGCAGCGACACTGGACGAAACCTCGAGACGCCGGGCGATCCAGTCCAGCACGGATGAAACCTCCTCTTGCAACGCGATGCGAGGTGCCTAACGGCGCGACGTCCCAAACGGCGCGCCGTTTGGGACGTCGCGCCCCTTCCGCTTCACCCTCCCGCTGCCAGCCGCTCGTCGAGAGGAAGTGGCATACATGTCGTCGTTCCGTAGGGAATGCCGTTCTGATCGCTGCCGATCTTCCACGAAATCTTGAATCGCAGGAGGTCGTTGTAGCGCTGACCACCCTCCATGAAGAACTCCCGGTTTCGCTCGTCGAGCACGAGCGCCATGATCGACGCGTCGTCCGTCGGCCCCGTGTACTGGGGCAACTGGAGCTGCGTTCTGCGGGCGTTGATGATTCCGACCGCCGTGTTTCCCTTCTGCGCCTCGGCAATGATCAGCTGAGCCTCGACATAACTCGCGAGACGCATCGGATCGGCGCGAGTGTCATTCTTGTTGGTGAGGACATACAAATCCGTAACGCCATCGAATGACTTCTTTGGCAGGCTCAGAATCGGCCCCGGCGCAACCTGAACACGAGGATCCGGAACGCCGCCGACGGTGAGATTGCGATACGCCGGATCCACTGACGAATTTCCGAGCTCCGCGATCTCGTACCACGCATTGTTGTACCGCGTCGCCGCGTCGACACTGCGCGTGACGTAGAACTCGAAACTCGGAGCGACGAGCTGCGCCTCGGACGTCGCGGTAGCCAAATCACCGGCATCGAGACGCTCTCGCGCTCGGCCGGCGTGCACGAGATTCAGCAGCTGCGTCTTGTCGGTTCCGGCCGACATTGCGTTCACGAGCGCGATCGCGGCGGTGAACTTGGCGTCCGCTTGGGCGAGAACCTGCGCCGGCGTGAGAACCTGCTTGCCGAGGTCGAACCGCATCGCGCAGAAGCCTTCACCCAGGAGCGTATAGGCATATGCGCCGAACGTCGCGACGCGGGCGCGCAGAGGCGCGAGTGCGACGTTGGCCTGTGCGTCGGTCCACCCATTGAGACGCGACAGGACATCGTTCGACTCGAACCGAACAGTTTGCAGGGGCAAGTAGGCGCCATAGGCTTGGCCACATTGATTCGTCTCGTTGCCCGTGTCGCTCTCGTAGATCTTTTTCGTGCCCCAATTCTTGGCATTGAGGTTGCCCGACGCACCGAGGAACTGATCCGACAGCGTCGTTGTCGCCAATACGTATTCGCTAAACGCACACTCGAAGTCCGCGGTGACACTCGCGGCCAGCGTTGGCGCCGTGAGCGGGTCGTTGAGCAAGTCGGTCGGAATTCGCCCGGGCAGCTCGACTTTCAGAATGTCCGAGCAGCTTCCCGTCACCAGCAGGATCACCACCGAGACGGGTACGAAGATTTTTCGCATAGTCGGCTCGAGTCCGTTGCTGGTTAATAGGAGAGACGGAACGTGGCCAGGAATCGCGTGAACTGCGGCCAGGATTCCTGCGTGTATCCATTCGTCAGGTTCGGATCGCCGTAGAAATTCGGCGTATTGAAGCGGACCTCCGGATCCTGCCCGCGTGCGCCCCACTTCCGCCATTGCGCGCGCCAGATCGTCGCGAGGTTCTCGCCCGTCAACGTGATTGAGCCGCGACTCGCGCCGGCGAAACTCGCCCACCGTCCGGGCACGTCGTAGGTCAATGAGACATTGCGAATCTTTCCGAAGCCCGCCTTCATAAAGCCGGCCGCTCCGAAATTTCCGAGCGCCTCATTCCCGACGACGATCGGGTCCGTTCCCTCGACTGCCGCCTTGGAATCATTGAAGAACACGTGCTGGCCGCCGACGTTGCCGTCCACCACATCGTGTCCCCCTTGGAACTCGGCCACCGCGGCGAGCCTCCATCGTCCCCAGGAGACATCCGCACTGAAGGCGCTGAGCCACGTGGGGATGGGACTGCCGGCGTACAGTAGTGGAGCGCTTCCGCAGGGAACGACACTGCCGTCGCCGCGCGAAAAATTCGCACCGCCCTCGCACATGATGTTCGTCACGTTGCCTGGCGACGTGAGCGTCGCGCTCACGACCTTCTTGAAGAAGAAGGATCCCATCGGATAGCCCTGGGCATTGAAGGCGCCGTCCAATTGTCCAACGCCGGTATTGGCAATCGGCGTGGACTGCCCGAGGACATCGATGCGATTTGCGTTCGTGGAGAGCGTTCCGCGGAGATTGAGCCGGAACGAGTTGCGAACGACCGGCGAGCCCTCCAGCGCCATCTCGATTCCATGATTGCTGAACTGTCCGATGTTGATGTACTGCTGGCCGGGAAAGCCGGTCGACGGCGAGGCGGTCGCGGCCAGGATGCCGTCCATCGTGCGTTTGTCGTAATACGTGAACTCGAAGGACACGCGATTCTTCAGCAGGCTTGCGTCGAATCCGGTCTCGAGCTCGCGCGTCACCTCGGGTTTGAGATTCGAGTTCCCGATGCTCTGCGGCGTCACGGTTGGCGTGCCGGCGTTGCCGACGGACGGCCCGTACGTCTGGATCGCGGCGAACGCGTTAGGCTGCTCGCCCGCCTTGCCCCACGCACCGCGCAGCTTGAGCGTTGACAGGACCGACGACGTCGGGAAGAACGGCTCGTCGCTGACCACCCAACTCGCACTGAACTTCGGATAGGCAATGAACTTGTAATTGACGCCGAAGGCACTGTTGTCGTCCCCTCGTACGGCGCCGATCAGAAAGAGTCGATCGCGCCAGGCGAGTTGCTCTTGCACATATGTGCCAAACGTCTTGTTCTCGAGGTTGAAGTTCGGATCCTCGAATCCTTGCCGGATTCCGCCGCCGCTCACGGTGTTCACGCCGCGGATGGGGAAGTTCGTGCCCAAACCGGAGATTTGTTCGAATTGTTTCGAGTAGTACTGGGCGCCGAACGAGCTCTGAGACTGGAGGTTCGCCGGAAGGTTGGCCGTCGCCGTCGCCGAGTAGTCGGCGGTGAGGAACGACGACCGGTCGTTCTGGACCTGCTTCTCGCCCTGGGGAAGCCCGAAGTCGGCGCTACCCAACGGGTAATACAACGAAGACGCGTCGTTCGTGAAGTCGCCGCCTAACGTGAGACGGTGGTTCAGCCACTTTATCGGCTTATGGTTAAAGGTGAGTCCGAGGCGGCTGCGGTCCACGTTGTCCAGCCCCTCGACCGACTTGAACTCTTCGGGCACCACTCCCGCCAGATATCCGCGGCCCGCATCGTTAGGCCCGAGCCCGGGTGCCGTGCACGAATTGCTCGGGCAGGCCCAGATGAGATAAGTCGTCATGGGCTGCGTCGCCGACGCCGCGCGCGTCTGCGCGCGCGTAAAGCCGATGTTCAGATCCACCTTCAACTTCTCGCCGGAGAAGTAGCTGATGTTCGAGCTGCTCGTGAGCTTGTTTTGCCAGTTGTAACTGACGATGCCCTCGTCGCGGTTGTAGCCGCCGCTGAAGAAGTACCGTACGGCGTCGCTGCCGCCCTCGAGCGACAGCATGCCGCCGGTCGGATGACCCGTGGTGAACGGCGAGCCGAAGCCACGCGCGATGTCGTTTTGAATCAGGTTGAGGTGCTGAACGGTGCCGGCGGTGTCCTTGTAATAGATGCCCTCGTAGATCTGCTCCGGATTCTCGAGGAAGTTGGCACCGGCGTGAAGCTCCGTTGACCAGAGCGGCTTGCCGGCGGCGCCCCGCTTCGTGATGATCTGAATCACGCCATTGGATGCCTCGGTGCCGTACAGCGTCGCGGCCGACGGACCCTTGAGCACCTGGATCGACTCGATGTCGTTGGGATCGATGTCGTTGATTCGCGACGGCGAGTCGCCGCCGCCGCTGAACGCGATGCTGTTCGAGCCCGCCGAGTTGTCCGCGCGCACGCCGTCGATGAAGATGATCGGCTCCGCGCTGAGGCTCATCGAGCTGACGCCGCGGATGCGCGTGACGCCGCCGGTGCCCAACTGGCCGCTCGCCCGCTGAATCTCGACGCCGGGCACCGCGACCGACAGCGCATCCTGCACGGCGACGGCAGGCCTGGCTTGTTGAGTGGCCGTCATGTCGAGCACACCGACGTCATTGCCGAGGGCTCGGCGCTGCGTGTCGCCCGCCTGGCCGGTGACGACAAGCTCATTGAGGCGAAGCACGCTCTTGCCGATCGAGATCGAGACGTTGGTCGCACCGACGGATACGGACGTGGTGATCTGCTGATAACCGATGCGGTTGACGATGAGGTTCACCGTCGAGCCGGTGAGCCCACCGAGTGTGAATTGGCCGCGGACGTTCGTGCGCGCCGAGAGCGCCGTGCCTTGGGCACGCACGACCGCATCGCTGACGGGAAACTTGCTGAGCGAATCCCTCACGATGCCGCTCACCGAATCTTGTTGAGCGGTCGCGGAGGCGTGCGGCGCGAAGAGCGCAAGCGTCGCGATCAGAAGAGTGGTGGCAAAACGCGCGCAGGTGTGGTGCAGCAATGCTCGCGGCATACGACGACCTCCGGGCGGGAGCGGCCAGCGACTGCGAACAAGCGCAAAGGGGGGGCGCGGGAAAATCGTGACAGTACCGGCCCGCGGCAAGGCCCCTTCGCCCCAAGCCCGTTGCCAACGGCGCAAGGTCCCGAACTTCGCGCCTTTCGGATCTTCGCGCGCGAAAGGTGCAACGATCGACGCGAACCGCCGCGATCGCCCTGCGCACCCAGTAGAAAGCACAGATATAAGGACTGACTCTCTCGAAATCGGACTACCACTCTTCGTTTCCCACTCGCCACAGGAGGCTGGGCATGCCCGGCCTAACGAATTCAGCGGCACGTCTCGCCCTGGTCGCGCTCGTCGGCGCGCCAGCGCACACCGCGTCGCGCCTCGCTCCCCCCGAGACCTTCGACGTCTACGCCGTGGGCATTCGGTTCGCCGAGCTGACCGTCGCCGACAACGGCGGATCGCGGTCGTACACCATCCGCAAGAAAGACGTCGCGTCGAATCAGTGGCGTTCGGCGGTCACCGCCAACGAAAGCGAGGCAGCGCGAGACACCGCGTTCGCAATCTCGGAATCGATCAAGAACGTGGCTGCGTGGATGCCTTCGCTGCGCGCCATCCATTGGACCTCGCAGCTCGCCGTCGGCTGGCCCGACGCCAACACGATTTACCTTCCGCACACGCACCAGCGCGAGGTCGTGAACGGCCGCACGGTGTCGGCCACCCACTGGGTCGCGGGCGATGCTCCCAATCTCGTCGCTCGCCGCGCGGTCGATCATCCGATCGACTTGGTCTTCGCCGACGACGACCAGCTCGTGGCCGCGATGGACCTATCCCATGACATCGTCCTCGTTCGGCGCGGGTACGAGCGGTTCACCACCGTCGGCCGCTGGAACGATCCGAAAATTTCGCAGCCGATGTACGGCTATCGCGCCTTGCCGCAAGCGATGGTTCCGATGTCCGACGGCGTGAAGCTCGCCACGCTCGTCTACCTCCCGCAGGGCGACATCACCGGACCGTTCCCCGTCATATTCGTGCGCACGCCGTACGGGATCGGCTCGATGATCGACGGCTCCTGGCCCTACGCCGCACGCGGCTATGCGCTCGTGTTCCAGGGAGCGCGCGGTACCTCGTACCTGGATCCCAAGCACCAGTCCGAGGGCGTCTGGGAGCCGATGGTCAAGGAGCCCAAGGACGGCGCCGAGGCGCTCGCGTGGATCACTAAGCAGCCCTGGTCGAACGGAAAGATCTGCATGGCCGGCGAATCGTACTCTGGCTACACGGAGTGGGCGACGACTATGGCCGGCAACCCGGCGCTCAAATGCCTGGTTGCCGAGAGCTCGATGGGCACCGCGATCACCAACGGGACGTTTGGCGAGGGCGGGGCGTATTACATCTTTTGGATGTTGCACCAGCCCATCCTGCCCAACCGCACGTGGACGGAAATTCTGCATCACCGTCCACTGCGCGATCTCGATCGCTTCGCCACGGGGAAAGACCTTCCGCAGTGGAAGACGCTGATGGACCACTCGATGAACGACGCGTACTGGAAGCGGCAGGACTGGTACAACGCGAAAGTCCCGCGGGACTTCGGCTCATTACAGATCAGCGGCTGGTTCGACGACGACTTCTCCGGCACCGAGAGCAACTGGGCGTTGATGCAGCGCACCGGATCGGCGCCTCGACACCTCATCATTGGTCCTTGGAGACACGGCGGCAACGAGGATCGGGCGCTCAACGGTTTCAGCTTCGGCCCTGACGCGCTGCGCGATGACATTCCGCTGCTCATGCAGCAGACCTACGATCATTTTCTAAGAGGCGTCGACAACGGCGTCGAGAAGTCGAAGGTCGACTACTTCGTCCTCGGCGCCAACAGTTGGCGTACGGCGTCGCAGTGGCCGCCGGCCGAGGCGAAGCCGCAGGCGTGGTACTTCCATAGTAAAGGCGACGCGCAACGATTCACCACAACGGGTTCACTCACTACAGCCGCACCGGCTGGCGCTGAACCCGCGGACCGCTACCTGTACGATCCGAAGAACCCGCCGCCGAACTGGATGAGCTTCGAGCAGATGAAGCTGTTCGAGGACGTGCAGAACTTCCCATACGATTTCAAGGACATCGAGTCCCGCGCGGACGTCGTGAAGTTCACGTCGCCACCACTCGAGCAGGACCTGACGATCGCGGGCGACGTCCAGCTCGTGCTCTACGCGTCCACCGATGTGCGCGACACCGATTGGTGGGTCCACCTCTCCGATGTCGATACGACAGGTCAGTCGGTTCGGCTAACAACCGGCGTGGTACGGGCGCGCTTCCGCGACGCCGATGACAAGGTGCACCACGTGTTCGGATCGAACTTCGAGCACGAGAAGCCGTTGTCCGGCGACCCTAACGAAGTCGTGCGCTACGACATCAGCCTGCGCTCGATCGCCAACACGTTCAAGAAGGGCCATCGCCTTCGCGTCGCGATCATGAACGCCCTCGACAATTATTCGTTCCCGAACTCGAACACGGGGAAGAACGAGGCGACGGTGACGGAGACCGTGGTCGGGAGGATGGCGATTCACCACAGCGTTGGCGAGGCGAGCCACATCGTGCTGCCGGTGATGCCGCGCGTTCAGCCGGCGATCGACGGCGATCGAACACCGTTAGGCAGCTCGCCAAACTAAAGGCGGCCCGAGCGTGGAACTCGCCTTCCGCGATGCTTAGAATCTCGTAAAGGCGTCTCTCGTTAGGAACATTTCTACTTGAGCTGCCTGAGCTTGGAGTAAGACACGCAAGCACCCTGGCCCCTCCTATTTGCCCGGATTGCGGCGGCGCACGTACGTCAGATCGTAGCTAACCTGCCACGTGCGTCCGCTGTCGGTCGACGTCTCCGAGAACTGCCGTACCGAGTCGGGACCGAGGTTGAAGAATGTGAGCCGCGTCGGAATGCGACCGAGCTTCCCATTAGGCGCCGGCGTGTCCCCTGTGAACACCATGTTGCGACGGACCAAATGACCCCGGTAGTCGTGCTGTCCACCGGAGTTGTCGACCCACGTCTGCCGCCACTCGCCATAGGACCGATCGAAGATGTTGAAGCTCTGCCCCGTCGACCCACTCGGCGCCGTCCAGTGTTCTGTGACCACGCAATCATTGTCGTCGAGCGTGACGGTGTTGCGCGCGGCCGGACCGGTCGCCGGCTGTCCCGTCGGCCGCACATCCCAGTCGCCAACCCAGAAATCGAATTCGCGAAAGCGTGAATCATGTCGACAGGGAAAAACGGCAGCGTCGAACGCGTCGAGGATTGCCTTCCATCGCGGATGGGTCTTTAACGAATTGAAATGAGAGTCGGCCTCCACCGCGCTTGGCGTTATCGGCAGGCCATGCTCGGCCGCGCGTGCGAGCTCGGCGACCGCGGAGTCTGCCGGGCCCCGAACAGCGAAGAGCTGAGCAAGGCGATACGCCGCCTGCGGCGTCGGGACGCCGAGTTGCTCACCCAGCCTGAGATTGCGCTCGGCGTCCTGGTAGCTTCCGAGCTCGAGCTGAGCCACGCCAAGACGGAAGCGCGATAGCGCATGCCGCGGATGCTGTATGGCAATGGCTTCGTAGGCCGCGCGCGCCGCGGCCCAGTCGCCACGAGCGAAAGCCGCTCCGGCACGCTGAAGTTCCGGCGCGGACGGCGAGCTCGCGGCGGTAGTTTGCGCGACCAGTGACGAGGAACCAACCGCGAGAATGACGAGAAATTGTACGAATTTGCGCATGGCAGTTTCACAGAAGTGGCAGCCCTCTCAATTTCGAGTGGCCTATGCGCGCCGCGCTTGCACGCCATTGCTCATTTGGTTCGACGAACGACCTTCGCGACGAACGCGTCTTTCAGACTGCGGGCGCCGCGATCGGGACTTTTCGCTGCCCGATCGGCTATCCGGCCTTTCGCGACACGGGTCCCACCGAGCGCTGTATTGTCGTCTTTCCCCGCACGGCGGTCTGGATTCGTCACGAAGGATCGCGGCCCTTTCTCGCCGACCCGTCGCTCACGACCATCTACAATGCGGCGCAGCGGTACGAGCGCTTTCCTCACTCGCCCGACGGCGACCGATGCGATTGGTTCGCTGTATCGGATGATCTCGCCCGCGAGATCGTGCACATGTTCGATGTCGCCGCGGCGGACTCCCAGCGGCCATTCCGCTTCGAATGGGCAGCCAGTACGACGGCGTTGTACCTCCGACAGCGAATGCTCCTTCGCCGTGCGATGGCCGGCGAGCTCGCTCAGCTCGAGGGAGAAGAGGCGATCATGAGCATCGTCGCCGCAGTGCTCGCGGAAGCGTACGGTACGGGTGCGACGGGCCCGATCAGAAAACGGTCAACCGGTGCTCGGCATCGGGATCTGACCGGCGCCGCGCGCGCAGAGTTGATGCGCACGATCGAATCCAACCGATCGGTGCGCGACATCGCTGGGTCAATCGGGGCGTCGCCGTATCATCTCTGCCGTGTCTTTCGCGCGTGCACGGGCCGCACACTGCATCAGTATCGAACGGAGCTGCGCTTGCTTCTCGCGCTCGAGCGGTTGGACGACGCATCAGCCGCGAGCAACCTCTCGGCCATCGCGCATGATTTAGGATTCTCTAGTCACTCGCATTTCGTGCGGGCGATGCGCCGGCAGACCGGATCGACACCGAGCGCCCTCCGCGCTCTTCTCGACCCTTCCTAATCGCGCGACTGACCTGGCGCGATCAGATGAACGTCTCCGAACTCGTGCCACAGATAGCCGCCAGCAAGCGCTGCCTCGTACGCGCGGACCAAACGCTCGCGGCCTGCGAATGCCTCCAGCATGGCGAGATGGGTCGCATTCGGCGCGTGCAGCCCGGTGACGATTCCATCCACCGCGCGCGGCGGACGTTCGGGACTGACGACGTGCTCGGTCCATCCCTCGCCTGCCCGCAGAGTACCGTCATCCGACGCGACCGTCTCGAGTGCACGCACGACAGTCGTCCCGACAGCGACGACGCGACTTCCCTTCCGCCGCGCCGCATTGAGCGCATCGGCGGTCTCGGACGGCACCCGATATCGCTCCGGATACGGATTTTCGCCCGTCTCGAGACTCGACACGCCCGTATGCAACGTCACCGCCGCGATCCGCACGCCCCGCTGCGTGAGCGCCGCAACGACGCGCGGCGTCAACGGTCGGCCGGCGGAGGGCATCTCGGCGCTCCCCGGCTCGCGCGCGAACATAGTTTGATAGTACGAGAGCGGCCACGCCCTCGGCACGTACGAGTAACGAATCGGCTCGCCGTGCCTGCAGGCGTACTGCATCACGCCGTTAGGCACATCGAGCGCGGCAATCCATAGACGATTGCCCACGCCCCGTTGATGATCCGTTAAAGCCCATGGCTCGATCAGCCGAGCCTTCCCGCCGGCGGGCAACAGCAGCGTCTCCCCAATGGTCGCGTCGAGTAAAGGTGCGCTTCCCTTCAGCGCGACGCGCCTCAACTCGACCACCCAACGTGTCGGCGACAGTTCCGTCGACAGATGGAGCTGGATGGTGCTGTCGTCACGAACCGCAGGGAGCGACGCGTTGATCGTCGCGCTGGTATTGACGACGAGGACATCGCCGCGCTCCAGTAACTCCGGGAGTTGCGTGAACTCCGTGTGCCGGATCTCGTCCACGTCGCGCCAAGACACCATCAGTCGCACTTCGTCGCGCTCGATGCCGCGCGCCTCCGGCGGCTCGTGGGCGAGCAGCTCGTCCGGAAGCTCGAAGTGCATGAGGTCATTTAACGCCGCGACGCTCATGCCGCCGTCTCCTGTCTCTCGGCCACGGTGGGACCGAGCTGCGCCGCCACGTATCTCCCACTCGGAAGCTGGCCCTCGAGGAGACTGATCAGTGCGGGAACGCGGATCTCGGGCAGCGGTCGATCGCTGATGTCCTCACCGGGAAATGCCGCCTGATGCATGTCCGTGCGCAGATCACCGGGATCGACCCGATACACTCTCAACGTCGGATTTTCCGCCGCGAACACGGCGGTGAGCTGCTCGAGCGCTGCCTTGCTCGCTCCGTAACCACCCCAGCCGTGGTAGGGTTGCACGGCGGCGTCGCTCGTGATTGAGACTATACACGCGTGCGGCTTGAGCACATCGCGAACCGCCTGCAGCATGCCTAACGGGGCAACCACATTCGCCTCGAAGACCGCGCGCAATTCGTCGAGCGGATAGTCGAGCAACGCGGGCAGCGGACTTGGCCCGAGCGCGCCCGCGTTGTTGACGAGGGCGTCGAGCCCCCCGTGGCCTCGTGCCAGTACCGCCATCGCCTCGCGATGTGTCGGATCGGTGACGTCGCCAGCGATCGCCGCCACGTGGGTGCGTTGCGCCAGCTCGTCCCGCACGGCCGCGAGCAGTTCGTTGTTGCGCGCGGTGAGGATGAGGTTCCATCCGCGTGCGGCGAGTCCGCGAGCGAGCGCGCGTCCGAGGCCGCGCGATGCGCCAGTAACGAGTGCCGTGCGTTCTGTTGCGTACATACTCCCTCCAGAGCCTGTTGCACTGTCCGCGCACAACCTACAAGTTCAAGTGAACTTGAAGTCAAGGGGTGCGCCATGTACAGTTCAGTCATGGCCGACCTTCTCACGATTGGCGAAGTCGCGCGCCGGAGTGGCGTCGCCGCATCCGCGCTGCGCTTCTATGAAGAGAAGGGCCTGATCGCGTCCGAGCGCGGCGGTGGTGGTCAACGACGTTTTCCGCGACACGTTCTACGCCGCATCGCTTTCGTCGTCTTCGCGCAGCGCATCGGCCTCTCGCTCGACGAGATCGCGGGCGAGCTCGCGAAGCTGCCGCAGAATCGCGCGCCGACGGGCCGCGATTGGCAACGCCTCTCTGGCGAATGGACACTGCGTATCGACGCACGGATCGCTGAGCTCGAACGCCTGCGGCGTGGCTTGACGCAGTGCATCGGCTGCGGCTGTCTGTCGCTCGATCGGTGCCAGCTGTCGAATCCGGGCGACCGCGCGTCGCGCCTCGGGCCGGGCGCGCGTTACTGGCTCGGCGACCGCGTCCCGCGCTGACGCTCGCCTATCGCTCGAAGAGCTGTATCAGATGTCGCACTCAACTGATCCTCGTTGCCGTCTCCCCGCGTCAAGTTTGAGACTCAAACAGCGAGTTGGGCCCGATGACGCCAGCGCGATCGATCAGCGACGAGACAGCACGACACACGAACGCGACGTACTGACGGTCCGCCTCGTCCGTGAGTACTGTCCCTTGCGCAACCAGCTCCGAGAGAAGCGTGAGGACGCCGGCATACTCGCCCGCTGGAAATTTCAGTCGGTAGTGATTACCGACTTCAATGCGGCGCGCGTGCTCGAGCACCTGGGCCCGGATGCGCGAGGCGGCGAAGCGGTCGGTCGGTTCTCTCATGCTGGGCCTCGATGCGATTGAGCGTCACGAGTCGCGAAGCTCTGGCACGGAGGACCACGCCGCACCAGAGCTTGGCGTAAGGGGCGTCACTCCGTTTACGCGCTCAGCGCGTGCGTCTCGCCGGACGCCTTGATCTCGATTTTGCGCGGCTGCGCGGCCGTGGCCTTTGGAATCGTCACCGCGAGCAAGCCGTCGCGGAGATCCGCGGTGATCTATTCGCTATCGACGAATTCCGGGAGCCGAATGGCGCGCTCGAACGTGCCGGCAACCCGCTCCGCGGCATAGACGCGAAGCTCGCCGTCCTTCGCGGGATCCAGAGATGGATTCTTCTGACCGCGGATCGTGAGCACGTTTTGCTCAAAGCTCAATTCGACGTTCGACTGGCTAACGCCCGGCAGCTCGGCGACTACGATATAGGCATCGCGCTTCTCGACGACGTCGAGCGCCGGTACCCAGACACGGTTCGCTGCGTCGTTGTTCCACGTGCCATTCATCGCTTGATCGAGCACACGATTGAGCGACATCATCCGATCGAGGGTCGTGTTCAGAGAGCGAGTGGTAAGCATTGTTGTCTCCTCCAATTGGTTGATTGATAGCCGCCAGTTGGCGGAACTCCCGAACGACTAACGAGAGGGCGAATCCGATTTCTCGAATTGGCGCCGCGAACGCGAGAGGCAGAGCAGGTGCCAGCGAGATCGGCCAGATTGACAAACGGCGGCCAGACTCGGCGGCAAAGTTGACAGCGAGGGCGGCCAGATACTGCCAGAGTGTACCGCCGCTGCGCAGCGCGCCGACCGCATTTTGGGACTTTGCGCCGTCGGGACTTCGCGCCGTTCGGGACTTCGCGCCGTTCGGGACTTCGCGCCGTTCGGGACTTCGCGCCGTTCGGGACTTCGCGCCGTTCGGGATTTCGCGCTCGCGCAGCTGAATCAGTGCAAGAGGCGGTCGTCGCCAACCTAACGAGCGAACTGCCAATGGCACGTCAGCTTTGCTGCCCGATCTCCTCAAGGGGAATTGTTGGTATTCCGATTCGTACGATAACGCACGAAGCTCCCCGAAGAATCCTGAATTAGTTGGCTATTTCCATTTGTGTCGCATAGCATCGAAGCCCCCGGACGACGGAGCGACCATGGAACCCCGAACGCGAGTGCTTCCCTGCGGCTGCCAGCTCTGGACTGTCTCTGAGCAACTAGGGCCTCCGGACTGGGTACCGACCCTTGTCTTCAGCACGAGTCTTCGAGCGCGGCACGTCCGCAAATACCCAGACGCCTGGTATGATCTCACGGAGCGCGAACTCAACGAGCTCGCGTGGGGCCGTTAGGCAACGAACGCCTACGCTAGCGTGACCAACTCAGTGCGCGGAGTTGCACGTCCGACAGATCGAGCCAGTTCGCCGGATAGTGCCGCACGCGGCGAGCGACTCTATCATTTTCGAAGATGAGCGCCGGGCCGAGACGCAGTGGGCCGTCACGCCGGTCCTCGTAAACGGTCCACACGTCGCTGTCGATGACGAAGAGCCGAACCGTCGCGGGAGTCATTGCCAGGCGTCGTCAAGAATGGGGCAGTACGGCTTGCAGGAACCTCGCCAACAGAAAAGCCCGCTCCTGAGGGCGGAGCGGGCGAGTTGAGAACTTGTGGAAGATTTCTTGCGAGACGAACCGTGCTGCGCGTCGCCTCAGTCGATAGATGCGTTTCTTCGCAGTCTCGGCGTCATAACTCGGCGCGCCTCACCTGCTTGTTCGCCCGGACGAAATCGGCACGGAGCTCGCCGTGCGGCTCACCAATGGCCATGCTGTCGCCGATGGGAATCTGGTTCCCGTGCGTCCATTGATGGTGCGCCATGTCCGCGAGCGCCGGGTGACCCGCCTTCCGTAGACGCTCAATCACGCGACGCTGCAGGAGCGTCAACGCAACGCCCTTCGATGCTCGAGGCGCCGGTTCGCCATTCGCTCTGTCATACTGCTCGAGCAAATTCGGCTCATGGATCGCGACCGGCAGTCGGCACGGACTGCCCAGCGACCATCACGAGCCGGCGCAGTCTGCCAGCGCTGGAAAGCCTTCCTCGCGCAAGCGCTCGATGATCGCACGCTGTATAAATGTCAGGCGCATCGACGTCATGGGCCTAAGGTACTGCGCAAACCTTACGGCAGGATGACGCGCTAACCGCTATCACCGGGCCGTCAGGCGACGCGGAAGTAAGCCTCAATCGCCCATCGAACGACGGCGGCGGCCAAGTCGGCCGCAGCGGGATCGCGTTCTTCCGGGAAGGCGCCGTGCAGCGCATCCTTCAGCAGAACGAGCACGCGCTCGGGTAGTTCGCCCGCGGTTCGAAGATGGACAACGAATGCGTCGACGGTCGCGCGTAAGGCAACACGCGCGTCATATACCGCCTCGTCGTGAGTTCTCGCCGCACTGCCTTCGAATGTAGCGCGCACCATCTGTCGAATCGTGCGGTTGGCGGCACTGTCAGCGACGAGCGACTGGGAGGCATTGACCGCCCGGATGGCTCGCCGAATCGTCTCGGCGGGCTCGCTGTCCTTGGACGATAACTCCTCAACTGGCCGTGCTTCGCCCTCTTCCACAGATCGCTCCGTGAGGTCCGAGAGAGGTGCTCTCTTCTTTTGAATCGGCGGACCTGGGGCCGATCGACTGCGCGCAACAGTGTACGGTAGCGCACGATCGTCAAGAACGAAAGCAGCCGGCGCCCTAACTGCGGAGCGGGCTGCGTTGCGAACCAAAGAAGGGGCGGAACACTTCTCCGATTATTAATGATCTCTAATCGTCATCACGATTTCGATCGAAGCATTACAACAGTGGCCCGGCGATGGATGCCCGGGCCGCTAACGCGACGCACGGCACACTACCGGGTCAGACGCACAACGTGAACGCGGCTGTCCACGCACCCGTGATCCGTAATTTCCTGTCGGGCGTTGATCGCATCACGAGCTGCACGCCATCAGGATCCGTCGGGCTCGCCGCCTCGCGATGACGTGGCCAGTCGTACCTCGCCAACGCGTGGCGCACCATTGTCAAAGTGGCGCCAGTTGGTCAACAGAAGGAGCAGCACAAGCGCGTCCACGGCCAGCCAAGCAGGAGTCAAGCTGATCCACATGATGTCGAGGTGGAGGACGAACTGTAGAAGCGCAGTGAGCGTGGCCACGGTCACACCGAACCATGCGCCGAGCCGTCGCCGCTGACCGATGAGGTACCCAGTGACGCAATACGTGACCGCGATGATCAACACGACGAAGGGGAACAAGGCGGCGGCAATCGCGAAGCCATGTCTCGAAAACATGGGGAGCGTCACGATGATGCTCAGCAGGAGCAAGGTGGCACCCCACATGTAGCACAGAGTTGCTGCAATCAGAACGGGCAGCGAGCGTCTGCGGGGCGCGGCATAGGATGGCAAAGGAATGAGACCTCCACAGGGTGGCGTTTAACGTCAGTTAGACAGCGTTCAGCCGGCGATCGAGGCCGGCGGAGCGCCGTTAGGCATGTCATCCCACTAGACGCGCTGTCATCTCGAGGAAGCGTCGTGCGATGTTCCATTCCGATGTCGCGAACGGCGCAAGGTCCCGAACGGCGCAAGGTCCCGAACGGCGCGAGGTCCCGAACGGCGCAAAGTCCCGAACGGCGCGAGGTCCCATAAGGCGCGAGGTCCCAAACGGCGCGAGGTCCCAAACGGCGCCTTTCGGCACTCGCGCACCATGGGACTTTGCGCATTTTGGAACGTCGCGCATTTCGGAACTTCGCGCATTTCGGGACGTCGCGCAGTCCGGACTTCGCGCTCTTGGGCGCCAGGCAATCGCGTGGCGGCACTGACTACATTGTGCGCATGGAAGCCGCCTCCCTCACCGGCGAACATCGGATCGTCGCCGACGTCAGCCAGCGCGACAACACCGTCTTCGCCGTCCTCATCGCGATCAGCTTCTGTCATTTGCTCAATGACATGATGCAGTCGCTGCTCCCGGCGATCTATCCAAATCTCAAAGTGCAGTTCGGGCTGTCGTTCGTCCAAATCGGCCTCGTCACCTTCGCCTATCAAATCACGGCGTCGCTCCTGCAGCCGCTCGTCGGACTCTACGCCGATCGTCGTCCGACGCCGCTTGCCCTTCCCGGCGGCACTCTCTTCACGCTCGCCGGGTTGACCATACTCTCCATCGCCCAGAGCTACGAGGTGCTGCTCGTCGGCTCCTGTCTGCTCGGGGTCGGGTCGTCGATCTTCCATCCCGAGTCGTCGCGCGTGGCGCGCATGGCGGCCGGCGGGCGGTTCGGCCTCGCGCAATCGCTCTTTCAAGTCGGCGGCAACGCCGGGTCGGCACTCGGGCCGCTCGTCGCCGCCATCGTCGTCATGCGGTGGGGGCGGTCCGGCCTCGGCGCCATCGCCTTGCTCGCGCTGCTCTCCGGAGCCGTGCTGTGGAACGTCGGCCTCTGGTACAAGCGGCATGGACTCGAACGGCTGCGCAACGCGCGCCCCTCCGCGATCGCCGTCGTCTCGAGCCACGACGGCCAAGCGACGCGCGGCATTGTCGTGCTGCTGACTTTAGTCTTCTCTAAATACGTGTACCTCGCGAGCCTCACGAGCTACTACACCTTCTATCTCATTCATCGTTTCCACGTCTCGATCGGGAGCGCGCAGATACACCTCTTCGTGTTCCTCGCGGGCGTCGCCGCCGGCACCTTGATCGGCGGGCCGATCGGCGACCGCTTCGGCCGTCGATACGTCATCTGGTTCTCCATCCTCGGCGCGCTTCCCTTCACACTGCTCTTGCCGGCGGCAAGCCTCTTCTGGACTGGCCCGTTGACGGTCGTGATCGGACTGATTCTCGCCTCCGCGTTTCCGGCGATCGTTGTCTTCGCCCAGGACTTGGTCCCGGGTAAAGTCGGGATGATCTCCGGACTCTTTTTCGGCTTTGCCTTCGGCATGGCCGGACTCGGCGCCGCGATGCTCGGCTGGCTCGCCGATCGCACCAGCATCGAGACGGTCTATCGGGTGTGCGCGTTCCTGCCGGCGATCGGCATGCTCGCCGCTTGGCTCCCGAAGATCGAGCATCCCAACGCCAGCGCCGGGCGCAGCGCGGCTCTATCCGAAGACTCTTGAGCTTCGGCGTTCGTTAGGCGCAGGCGGGAGGAATTCGACCCACGCCGTCGACTCGGCGAGCGTCTTGAGCTCGTGCAGGCGCGCAAGGAGAATCTGCGGGGCGAAGGCACCGCGGACCACGCTGTCGCGGAAATGGTGCGGACGGTCGAATGCCGTGACTCGGCTCGTCAGCTCCTGATGCACGCCGAAGTGCCGGGCGCGCCTCGTTAGGTAGCCCTGAACGGCTTGCTAAGGGCGTGGAGCGACGGCGGCCGCTCGTGGCCGCGGCGTTGCGAGCGTGTCGCCGACGGCGACGCTCATGAGATCGTGCCCGAGCAGCACTGGCCCCGCGTAGCCACGTCGCGTGCGATCGATGATCGCACTCTCCTCGCTGTCCCCGAAAACCACGATGTGTGAATACACCGCGAGTGCCGGCCGAGCGCGAGTGAACACTTCGGCTGCTTGCTCGGGGGTCGTGTGATGAGCGAACGCTCGATAGTACGGCGCCGAGGGGTTCACGTCGACTGGGGCGAGCGCAACTTCGTGAACGAGCAGATCGGCGCCGCGTGCGATGGCGATCAAATCCGGCGAGAATCGAGTGTCGCCCGAGAGCACGACCGTCCGGCGGTCGTAGTCGACGCGGTAGCCGAATGCCGGCGCCACCAACCCGTGATCGACGAGAAACGCGGTGACCTTCACGCCGCCGCGCTCGTACACCACCCCCGGCTGAATGTCGCGCGCCGCGAGGCGTGCCCCACGAGGGTCTTGGCGGCCGTCCTTGATTCGGATGTCGATGTCGAACGCAAAGGCTTGTGCGAGATGCGCGGCCATTGCCTCTGTCCCCGTAGGGCCGAGGAGCTCCCACGGCCTGGAGCGGCGCGTGAGGATCCATCCGCTGAGCCACAGGTCAGGCAGTCCGACGACGTGGTCGGAATGGAGGTGCGTCAGGAAGACCGCGTCGATGCGATCCAACGAGACGTCGAGTTGCGCGAGCCGCTGCGCCGCGCCTCGTCCCGCGTCAAACACCAGCATCTGGTCGCCTGCCTCCACGAGAATGCTCGGCCCGAAGCGCGTGACGCTGAGCGCGGGCGAGCCGGTGCCTAGGAGCGTCACCCGGAAGTTTCGCGACGTTGTATTCTGCGCGTCCAACGCGGGGCCGCGCGCGAGGACGGCGAGGACAGTGAAGAGCGCGCAAAGTGGAAAGCGCATCCGAATTCGGCGCGAGGCTGGCGGACAGGGGGGAGGGGCGCGGCGAGGTGTCGGCGATCAATGTGGAGTTAGGCCGCCGTGCGCGCCAATACGTGGCCAATGCGAATCAGGTTGCGCGCCGGATCGTTCAGCGTGAATTCGCACATTCCGCACGCCTCATCGGTCGGTTCGCCAGCGCTCGTTGGGCCGCCGATCAGGGGCGCTTGGGTGGGACAGCCACGACCTTGGTGCCGATGCCGAGCAGCGCATTGAACTCCGCCACCTCCTCAGGGGAGGCCGAGCGACTGGCGAAGTCATCCTCCCGCTGCGTCTCCAGGAAGGACGCACCCGAGCCGACATGACCCATGAACTCACTCCCACGGTAAAAGTCCGCCACGACGATCGGCACAGGAATGCCAGCCCACGGCCGCTCCCATCCAGCGCATCTGGCATTCACGAAGGCCAAAATGCGCCCGATACGTTCCGGGTCCGCGATCGATGCGACCGTGGTGTCGCGCTGTGCGAGGCGTCCGCGGACCTCGACACGCGTAATCCCCTCGAGCGGCGGGTACGGGGGTACCTTCCCGCCGCAGGCAGTCAACACGGCGATCGGGATCGCGACAGCCCAAAGTCGAATGTCCATGAAAGCTCGTTGTCCGCCTAACGCTCCTGCTCAGTTGTAAACGGCGGGTCAGAAAGCGGCCAAGCCGATTCCCCGCCATCCACGCTCTATTAGCGCCTCTCGAGGAATCCTCTACCTTCGAATATCGCGGGCATCGCCTTGTCAATGCGCGCCGTTCGCGTCGCCGACTGCTTGGCCGCCGCAAAGTGGTACAGATAACTCCTCTGCCGCCCCGGCGTCAGCGCCTCGAAGGCGCGCTTGAAACGCGGGTCCTTTCGGAACCGCTCACTCAGCTCTTTGGGAACCGGAAAATCCGAGGTTTTCTTCGGCTTCATCCGCAGCCCTGCATTCTCGACTGCGATGGCCTCGCGCACGTAGGCCTTGATGGTCGCCGCCCTCGCCGTGATGTCCTTCGCGCTGCTGAATTTCATCACGCGCCCGGCGTGCACCTGGCCGAGCTGCACCAGCACCTTCTTGGGATCCTTCAGCAGGGCGCCTTGAAAGAAACCCAGACCGAAGTACTCCTTGAAGCCCTGCATGATGACGATGTTCTTACCATCGACTGTGTAGGTGGGCTTACCCCACTTACACTCCTCCTTCATGTCAAAGCCGGCGAGCACCCGCCGCATCGCCGCGATCTCGGCCTTCCACCGTTCTCGATACGCCATTTCCATTCAGGCACACCCTCCACAATCAATTGCAACACTTCGTTAGGCGGTGGGTGTCACACCCAGTGTGTGTGTGTGATATATGGCCGGCTCGGGAGCGTCAGCTGTTCCGAGCTACTTGCGGCGGGTCGCTGTCAGGCGCTGACTGCCAGCGTCCAGGACGAGTCGATCGATGCTGCCGCTGTCGCCCTCGAAGGTGATCTTGTAGTTGCTCCCCCGCAGGAGGAAGCGCGTCGGGGTCTCGGCGAGAAGCTCATTTATTGCCGACTGCCCGTTCTGCTGAAGCGTGAGGGCTTTGCCAACGCGGCCCACGACGAGGCTTGCCCGACCTAACTCGTAGGTGCCGACGTAGCTGTTGAGCACCTTCTCATCGACGGCGATGCCCTTCGGTTGAGGCCGAGGGACGTAGCTCTCTCCGCGCAACAGCTTGAGGGCTGCGTACACGATCTCCGATTGCGCGGGCGGGGTCGCATCGGGGAGGTAGTCGGAATTGGTCATGTAATAGAGGCCGACGCGGGCGTCGAGGTCGCCGATCAGGAACGCGCGTTGGCCGCCGATGGCGCCGCCATGGTGGATCAGCGTGTGGCCGGTGGCGCTGTCATGAACCATCCAGAAGCCGAACCCATAGTCGCCACCAAAGCGCGGCGTGTGCATCTCGCGCACTGACTCCTCCGACAGGATCCGCTTGCCGTGGAAGACGCCGCCGTTGAGTTGCGCAGCGAGATAGCGGGCCATGTCTTCAGCCGTCAGGTATACGTCGCCGGCCGGATAGACGTCGAAGTGCACCTGAACCTCCGGCTCGGGCTTGCCAAACGAACCCCCAGCCTTGTACGGAAGCGCCATCCTCTCGACCATCTCGGGCGAGGGATAGACCGGATGTGGCGTCGTCACGCCGAGCGGCTTCAGCACGTTGTCGACCATGTACTTCTCGTACTCGACTCCCGAGATCTTCTGCACCAGAAGGCCGGCCGTCCCGTAGGCGAAGTTGTTGTATTCCCACTTTGTCTCGGGCGGACGAACTGAGGTGAGCTTGGAAGTCAGCTCATCGAGAGTTGCCGGCAGCTTCCGACCCCAGATCGGTTGGGTCTCGGCGCCGCTCGTGAGCCCGGACCAGTGGGACAGGATGTGCGTGAAGGTCACCGGTTTGTCGGCCTGATCGTGCACCTGGCTCTCGCCCAGGTACCGGTTGATCGGATCGTCGAGCCGGAGCTTGCCCTGCTCGGCGAGCTGCATGATCGCGGTTGCGGTGACCGACTTGAACGACGAGCCGGTGCTGTAGAGCGTCTCGGTGGTGGCGGGCGTGCGGGTGCGCATGTTGGTATACCCAAACGCCGCCTTCCAGACGATCGAGTCGCCGCGAACCAGCGCGATCGACATCGACGGAACGCCATTGTCTGCGAGAGTCTTCTCGATCACGCCGGTCAGCACCTTTTTCGTCTTCTCGAGATCGAATCGTCCGCTCTGCGCGATCGCCGCGGATAGGGGCAGCACGAGCAGCACCATCATGCCGAGCTGGCGAACGTATCGACGCGTCATTGTTGTTCCGTGGGAAGGGCGGGGCTGAGTTGGGGCCGGGCCAAACTACGGCGCGTCGCGGGCACCGACAAGCCGTGCGGGAGGAAGAGCGCGCGAGGAAGAGCGCGCGAGGAAGAGCGCTCGGGGAAGAGCGCGCGGGGAAGAGCGCGCGGGGAAGTGCGCGCGGGGAACAGCGCGCGGGGAACAGCGCGCGAGGAAGAGCGCGCTAGAAAGACCGCGTCAAGAAGCGCCTTTTCTCGCGCGCCTTTTCTCGCGCGCCTTTTCTCGCGCGCCTTTTCTCGCGCGCCTTTTCTCGCGCGCCTTTTCTCGCGCGCCTTTTCTCGCGCGCCTTTTCTCGCGCGCCTTTTCTCGCGCG